>NZ_JASATU010000064.1:0-7907 GCF_032906605.1 Leptothoe sp. LEGE 181152 | reverse complement strand
GAGATTTATTGGCTGCGGTACGCTCAGTTGTCAATACCGGTAAACGTCAAGGACTATCCGCTCTCAAGGCTATTCAGATAGCTCTCTCACCTGGACTCTCTCTTTTTAAACCGGGTTGAGCAATTACCTGATTATTGGTATGAAATTCCAAGTGATATTCCGCCTAAAAAGTCAAGAATTTATCCGATAAAGCTTGAAAGAATAAAAACATTGTTAAATTCTAAAGGAATAAATTCAGAAAATCGTCTGAAGCCATTTGTAATGGTTAGCGGTAAGTCATTTTCTGGCAAGTCTTTTTCGTTTGATCCCGAAAAAATCAATTAAACATTTAGATGATAGTGAGCCGTGATATTTTAAGCATCATGAAAATACAGCTTTTACTTAAGTGACTGTCAGATATTACTAATAAGATTATTATCCGGTCTGAAGTCCTTACAACCAAATCTTAAAGTTACCAAATAGCCTTACTACTATGGAGCCTCTGATTGAATATATCTATATCGACCATAAGCGGCTTGACTCTTATTTTGAGCAAATTTCAGAGTCCCCAATAGCTTATGATAAGGTCCCAACTTGGAAAGGCGGAGTAGGCTTAACTAATCTAGGAAGCGAAGTCACTCAGAGTAGATTTCCAAGACCTTTTACAACCCATGAAAAAGTTTCAAATCTCCTAGAGTACCTGAGAAAAGGGAATTTCTTATTTGAGTTTGATGAGGCTGAATTTTATGATTATCTTACGCTTGGTTTAGCAGATACAGATTTTTTCTATACTAGCAAAACCATATTCAACATGGCATTTCCGAGTGCAAGTTATACTGGAACAGATGAGGAGATGCAGGCTTATGAAATTACTGCCAACAATAAAAAAGAGCGTTTGAATAGTTATGCACCAGCAAATGACAAGAAGTTTCATTTAGTTAACTGCAGCTTAAGAAGAGTTTTAATCCCATCTCGGTCTGAGAGTAAACAAAAAGACATATCTCTTTGGGTCTACTTTTTTATCGGTTACTCAGTTGGACCTGCACCTACATTTTCTTCGACAGCAATTTTTCTAGAGGAATCTAACAGAGAAAATAATTCTGCAGAAATGATATTTTCTGAACTAGGCAAACGATCAAGAAGAGGGATTCCTGATTTGTATCCTAAATGGCTTATAAAATTGTCTTTAGAAGATAGAAAAGGTGAAATTGACCAAACTTCTCTTAACCTGGATTTGATTTCTGAGATTGGAGTCAATTTGTATATCTATAATGAGAGTGATTTTTTCAAATACCTAACTCAAGCTGGGGCGATTGTTGGACCGCCACAAAAGATTCAGATTCTTTACAGAGTAATTGATAAAACTGGATTCAAGTACCTTAATGCAGATTCAACTAAAAAACGTACTGAAAGTTTCCGTAGAGTTTTATATGGTGCACCAATATTTATAGCTGCTGCATAACCTGACGCAGGAGCGGACGGAATTCACAATCTGGACATTGAAGCAAAGATTATTGGCCGCCGCTCAGCTCCACGTTAGTCGTCTCGCCTTCCCACCTGAAGTTGCACTTCATCTCAATGATTTCGATAAAGAAAATTCTTGCAGCATTAGTTGCAACTGGCCTGATTACTGGAACCGTTTACCTTGGGATTCGTTCTGGCAAAGATAATCGTTTCGTCGTTTGGTTTGGTATCGCCTCGGCTACTGCGGCTCCTACTGGCTTAGCCTTGCTGGGGTACGCAATTAGTCGTTCTGATGGCGAAATTATTCAACAGCTTGCTAAAGTTCCAGAAATTGAAAGATTGATAGAGCAGGCAAAAACTCAGGAAGAGAAGATTCAAGTTTTAGAAGTAGAACGCTCGAGACTTGCGGAAATTATAAAACTTGAGTCAAGGCGACAAGCTGCTTTAGATCGGATAGATAGCTTAGAACGTGATGCTACAAGGATTTTGGATGAACTTGAAAATCTGGATAGAGAATTAGTTCTACTAGATGAACAAGTTGGCGACAGTTCTATCAGTGAAGAGATTGGACGCTTAAGAGAACGTGTAAAAGCACGTGAGGATCGAGATGTTATTTTCCGAATTGGGTCTAGGGTTTATCGCATTGATAGAGA
Source organism: Leptothoe sp. LEGE 181152 (assembly GCF_032906605.1). Taxonomy (NCBI): domain Bacteria; kingdom Bacillati; phylum Cyanobacteriota; class Cyanophyceae; order Nodosilineales; family Cymatolegaceae; genus Leptothoe; species Leptothoe sp. LEGE 181152. Next base: position 5,811 of record NZ_JASATU010000064.1, on the reverse strand, counting down.
CATTATTAAGGCACTACCCTTCGGATTAGGTAATCCTTTGCTGGCATACGTTCGCATTGCAGATAAATTAGAAAAGACAGTTCTGCCAAAACTGCGTCAATGAAAGTGAGCACTCCAAAAATTAGGTGACTCAATAGCAAAAGCAATGCCGATTTGCTTCAGCTAAACTATTCTAGAAGTATAGGCTAATCCATTGAGGCTTGTGTATGACTTTAGCGGATATTTTACCTACACTTAGGCAGTTGCCAGAGTCAGAAAAGCTAGAGCTAGTAAGGCTTTTAGCAGATGATCTCTGTAGTGGCATGAAGATTTCACCGTTCGAACCCTTCAAGACCTACTTTTTACCTACCCCTTACAATGCCTTTGGCGCAGGGGCTATTCTTATGCAGACCATGTCTGCTACTGAGCCACTAGAACAGTAACATGCGCTTCCGATATTCAACGACTGACTCATCCCAAAATGAGTTTGATAGTCTGCCTCGTATCCCACTAGTCCTCAATTATCAAAATCGCAGCGTAGAGGTAGTTGGATTAGTAGACAGCGGCGCTACAGTCAATGTTTTGCCTTATGAAGTCGGACTTGAGCTGGGAGCGACTTGGGATGATCGAAAAGCTGTGATTCAACTGGCAGGCAATTTAGGAGGTCAACCAGCTATGCCCCTTTTTGCTATGGCAGATGTCGAAGGTTGTGGTTCTGCACGGTTAGCCTTTGCCTGGGCCAGAACTGAAAACATTCCAGTTATTCTCGGTCAAACCAACTTTTTTATGGAATTTGATGTGTGCTTCTATCGCTCGAAGATGGAGTTTGATGTCAATCCAAAAGCCGACTAGCCGTCTAACCCTGCGCAGGAGCGGACGGAATGAGTAATCTAGGGATTGATGCAAAAATACTGACCGCCGCTCACCTTAGCGTTAGGCGAACTCAGGCGGTATCTAAGGGTACAAAAGTTTTGTGAGAATTATTTGGGGTGTGATTGGCTAAGCATTGTCATGGAAGCTTCTATTACGGGTTGTCACGGGATAAATGGCATGCTACGTAGTTCCAGTTAATATATGAGCATCATGAACTCCCGAGGTGGAAAACTCATACAGCAAAAAGTAGCATCCACATTCGATATTCTGATCCAAGTTTGATGTGTAAGAGCAATTATGGCATTCAGTTTGACAGGCACTCCACCCATATGCTTTCTAAAAGCATACCAATCAAAAATGCTTGACTAACAAATGCAACCAATATATTTCTGAGTCATGAATAGTGTTTCGATGCAAAATAGTGAAGTAGATCAAACTATATTAAAAGTTGTAATAGAACAATCACCTACCCTAAAATCTCAATTTACCATTTATGTTGGTTCAGTCCGCGTAGGTGTATTATCCAGATGGGAAACTCTTTTTCGGGCAAAAGAGTTTAGAGTGTCAGCAGGAAAACATCCTGTTTATATATCAGCAGCAGATAAGGTGAGTGACACCATAGAAATTGACTTTAAACCTTATGAAACAGTGTTCTTGATCACAGGCTTACCTGGATTACACCAGTTCCTTGGACTCCGACCCTATTTGAGGAGAAAGCAGGTTGTAGAATGGAAGGCTGTTGGTGAAAAAATTGCGAATATGCCCTCAGAGGCTTTCTCTATTGGCCAACGAGTTGCCAATTCCTTTAAATCCACAGAATTAAGCAACATCACCACAGAAAATAATACTGTGATTTTTCCGGGCGATAAATCACAGCAAATTCCAAGGATAGTCGATTTAGAACCTGATCTTGAAGAAGTTCAAGCTGCTGCAGAAGAAGTGAGCATACCATCAGGTGTAAGCATTAATGTTAAACGATCTCGAACAATCGAGCATACTGTTGAAATTGAGCAAGGTAATTTTGTGAGTGGTAGTCTTAACCTAGGTATCCCAGATATTTTGGGAACAACTATTCGCGCTGAAATTGAAAAGCGCCAAGGTAGAAGCTACCGTGAGAGTGAAATGATTGAGTACGATGTATCACTGGATGGGAAAGTAAGTGAGCATTACAGGTTAGTTTGGATTGATTTATGGCGTAAGGGTGTAGCTGAAGTCACAAGCAATAATTGTACCGTTATGGTGCCTTTTCGCATAAGAGAAGGCACTGTTCTTCATGTCACTCATCAATAGGTTTGAAGCATTTTTATTTGAAATTATAGGCGTTTCCAAGCACTTTTCTAGATGTAATATCCTTGAGAAATTTTATATTAAATTATTGCGTAGACCTTCTAAGCAGTAGCGTTCAGGAAGCTAGCGTGGAAACGCTACACTTGAGCATTTCAGGTGCCACCATCAGCACCTAACAATTCGGCTGGAGCGGACTTATTCCCAAAATCCTATTACTATGCATAGGCTACTTACAGCCGCTCAGCCAAACCGTTAGCTGGCATACAAAGCGCATAATGCAACACGTAGAACTAGCCAAGCAATTATGGCCGAAAGCGAAGTTTATCCTGCTGCCATGGGACGGAGCAGCGACAGAGGTGTTTATCACTTCACTTGGAAGTGACTCCCTACACCATTCCATAGAAGTAATTCAAAATTTTGTAAATAACCCTGAGATTATTTGTATTGCCAATGAGCACATTGAAACACCTGTGCCTCTAACTTCAGTTGCGCTGGAAAAGCTCAGTGTCGATCCAGATAACCTTATCCAACATGCAATACGCGGTTCATTTATGAAAGCAGGCGATATGTGCTTTTACATTTGGGTGGATGGACCAAACCAGTCACATGATGTCGAAATGGTGTTCTGGAATAACCTACATTTCCCGAAGACAGTATCCGATGAGCAACATATCACTACCTGGGAAAGGATCGTGGCTTTTACTGAACAGATTAGAGAGGGAACATTAAATAGCAAATGTATTCTCACTCCGGAGCACAATGGGCCTATAGAAGAGTTGTTTGACCATAAATCTATTGTTGTTTGGTGAAAACCATGCAGCAGCCCATTGAAGCTTTGGTATACTACCTTTGTAAGGGAACATCGGTTCGTGTAGCTTTTAGAGTATTTTTACTTATTTAAACAGTGAAAGCTCAGATCAGCTATGATCTTTACAGTTATGGTATTCAGATCTAACATCATGCTGCGGGAAAACCTTAAGCAGGAAATTGATAAGCTCAATGACAGCCAACTAAGGAAGATCGCTGACTTTATCAATTCCGTCAAAGCTCAGGCTCAGCAACTTGCACAGTCAATGCCATTTTGGCAACGTGCAACGCCTGTCGAACGTGCCGACAATTTCCGTAGATGGGTAGCTCAACTGCCTAAAACAAGCGTCACACTATCAGATGAGGCGTTTGACCGTGGCAATATTTACGAATAATGACTAGATACTTGCTAGATACCAATGTTGTTCTACGGTTCAGTAATCCATCTGATTCTCAACATGATCTAGCCACTGAAGCTGTAGCTATTTTATTGTTCCAGGGCAACGAGTGCTATCTAACAGCACAGGTTTTGATTGAGTTGTGGGTTGTCGCAACACGTCCAGTAGATGTGAACGGATTGGGATGGTCAGTTGAACAAACGCATGATGTTATTGAGCAACTGTTGAACCGTTTTCCCATGGCAGATGAAACCTCTCAGATTTTCTCAAGTTGGTTCGCTCTTGTTACTGATAACCAAATCAAAGGTAAACGGACTCATGATGTCCGTATTATGGCTGTAATGCTGACTTCTGATATTGGTCACATCCTAACGCTGAACCCAGATGATTTTTCAGGGGTTCCAGGCATTTCGATTGTGCATCCCCAGCAAGTACTTGAGGAAGCAACTAAAACTGAATAAACGCCAGTTAACACTGCGTTGCAACAGCGGAGTGTTAGCAATTGATAAAAGGCTAAAGTTACTAACGCCGTTGAACTTCGCCGTTATGCTGCTTGTAATTCAGTGAAGGTAGCCTAAAAGTTATCTGTAAGCATTCAGGGCCAAGCTACTAGATTTTGTAGTATATTGTAGTATATTTATTGAGGTTTACAGAGTTAACTGGAGTTCATATGGGAATGCGAATTGAACCATACGCCCCCTGCTACCTTGATAGTGTTATTCGTCTTTCGCTTCGGGCATGGACTCCGGTCTTTGATTCGATTCAGAAATCGCTGAATACTGATGTGTACCGGGCGTTCTATTCCGATAATTGGCGTGTGAGCCAGCAGGAGGCTGTCGAGGGTGTCTGCGCTGCAGAAGACACAAATGTATGGGTTGCTATCGATACAGATTCTACAGTGGGTTTCGTAGCCGTGAAACTACACTCAGAGGACAGCATGGGTGAAGTCTACATGGTCGCCGTCGATCCAGACTTTCAAGGTCACGGCATTGGTGCCGCTCTGATAGAACGCGCTCTTGATTGGATGAAAGATGCGGGGATGTCTATTGCTATGGTTGATACTGGAGGTGATCCCGGTCATGCCCCGGCCCGCCACACCTATGAGAAGGTGGGCTTCAAATTGTGGCCAGTCGCTAGATACTTCAAGAAGCTCTAAGTTACAGATGTAAGTCTCAATGTATGCTTTGTTTTTGAGCTAATCAATTGCGATCGCCGCATAATCGGATAGGGAGAATCCTCACGAATCCCCCCTCCCACACCACCCGGCATGCGGGTCCGCACCGGGCGGTTCAGCATCACGGAGCAAACACTAACCTGTGTCATCAAACGTAGCCCTGGGCTTTCCTCCACAAGTCACGTATCGACAACAATCCCTGTTGTGCTAACCACGTATTGGTCATCCCAGTTTGCGTCGCCAACGTTCTCGACAAATGCCAATAGCCTCGTCGGCTAATGCCCGTCAAAATCGCATGACGCTCATCTGTCCCGAGGGCCAAAAGCTTGCTGATGCGAGTACGCGGTCTGCGCCACTGTTTCCAGTAACACATCCGGATGCGCCGTCGCAACCAGCCGTCTAGCTCTGGTATCGGGTGATAATATTGTGAGATGCCAAAATAGCCCATCCAGCCTCGCAGATACTGGTTTATGCGCTCCAAGCAGTATTCCATTGAGACTCTCCAACTGCGGGCTGTTAATCCCTTCAGTCGGTGTTTGAAGTCTGCAAAGGCTTTATCTGACCAATACACCCGGATTCCCTTGAACTTAACGCCAAGATATTCCAAGGCATGGACATTCACCACCTGTGACTTTTGCCGGTTCACCTTCAGCCTCAGCGTTTGGGTGAGATATTGGCTGATCTTAGCCATTACCCACTTTCCCGCTCGCATACTTTTGACCAGAATCACCAGGTCATCCATATACCGAACAAAGCGGTGGCCTCGTTTCTCCAGTTCCTGGTCGAGATCATCCAACAATATGTTGGCGAGCAACGGTGAAAGGGGAGATCCTTGAGGGGTACCCTAATCGGTTGACTGGATGATGCCATCCACCATTACGCCTGCTCGCAGATAGCGGCCTATCAGTTTCAAGAGCACTTTGTCGCGCACTTTCCGTGACACCCGAGCCATCAGAACGTCGTGCTGGACCGTGTCGAAAAATTTCTCCACGTCCAAATCTACGGCGATGCGATATCCCGCTTTGAGGTAGCCTTTTATCTGCTTGATTGCTCCATGAGCAGAGCGCTGAGGACGACTCCCAAAACTTGACTCTGAAAAGCCAGGGTCAAAGATTGGCGTTAGCACCTGGAGAATAGCTTGCTGGATTACCCGGTCTACAACACAAGGCACGATTAGATCGAACTGCACATCATCTCAACCTGGATTTGGGATGTGTCACCATTACCCATCCATTTCATCCCTACTCGGGTCAAACCTTTGAAGTTCTGAAAACTCGTAGGGTCTCAAACCAA
>NZ_JASATU010000063.1:0-2836 GCF_032906605.1 Leptothoe sp. LEGE 181152 | reverse complement strand
CTGGCGTTACATTAGAGGTTAGCAATGGCCCCGTTGAAGGCCAAAATAATCGATTAAAAATGCTGAAACGACAAATGTTTGGACGGGCAGAGCTAGACCTATTGGCTAAGCGACTAATTTTAACAAATAGATAGTCTTCTGGGGCGATGGTTCAGGCTAGGGTAGCGCGATCACCAAAAGTCGCCAAGAGCCCGAAGTTGTGTGAATCAGCAGCTCCCACTAAACTCACCTAATCTCTAACCATAACTTTTGCCCAGCTTAATATACTGAGCTAAACACCATGCGTGAACTGAGGCAAACTCTCTATTTAAAAGTATTTAGCCAGTTAAATAATGCCAGTTAAATACTGATCAATGGCTGAGCCAGTTAAAATTGTGTCAAGTTTACTGCTCCAGTCCAAGATATCAAGAAGTTTAATTCTATTTTCCGAAAGGTACATTTAGACTGAATATCTACTTTGCTCTTTGTTCCCAAATACAGCAGGTGCTCTAAGCACTCTCAAGTTTATGGCTAACAAACGTTATATATGTTCTTGCTTAAGGCAATTAGACCTGAAGCAAATAGCAAGGTAGGAGGCATCAATGCGCAAAAACTCTACCGACGACGCCTTCAAATATACGTTTTCTAGTGGCCAAACAGCCTACGTGCTAGATGTACCAGATACCTTCAGTTACGCCAAATCTTTAGATGCGTTGGGATTAAACTTGCCATCCCCCAGCATGGTAATCATCGGTGGGGCAAGTAAGATGAGTCCAGAAAGTAAAGTTAGAGTAGAGCACCTATTCACAAAAGTCTTAGCTCCAATCGCTGAAACCTATGGAGTTACAGTTTTTGATGGAGGAACAGACGCTGGTGTTATCCAAATGATGGGACAAGCACGTCAGCATATTGGTGGTAGCTTTAACTTAGTCGGCGTTGCCCCAAAAGCAAAAGTCAACTTACCAGGCCATTCCCTCAACTTAGCTATTGATATTGAAACCAGAGAACTTACTGATTTAGAAGAACATCATACGCATTTCGCCTTAATTCCAGGTATTAACTGGGGAAACGAATCACCTTGGCTTGCCCATTGTGCATCCACCCTAGCCGATCGCTACCCTTCAATTACTATTTTGATTAATGGTGGAAAAATTTCATTGAGTGATCTAGTACTCAACCTTTCCGTCGGTCAGCAAACCATAATCATTGCGGGCAGTGGTAGATTGGCAGATGAGATCGCAAACACTATTAGTGGACTCGCACCTTCCACTAATTCTATGATTCAGGATCTAGTGAAATCTTATTACCCAAGCCAGCTGTCAATCTTCGAGTTAAACAAACCTCTAGATGCCCTAACCAAGCAATTGAAAATGCATTTCAATCTTAAGGTAATCTGATAGCTGATATGTGCAACAGCTATCAAGCTTATGAGTCAGGATAAATCGCCTACAGAAGCACCTGATCGAAAATTGCTCGATTTCGCATGGAATCGGCACAAAGTGTATAGCAAAAATGCAAGCCGTTATCGCGCTCGCTTTGCATTTCTGCGCAATCTACTATTAGTTCTAAGCGTTGTAGTTGTTGCATTATCAGTTATTGATGCCTCTCTGACTAAATTACAACTTACAAAGATCGATAGTATTAATCACCTCCAAAAACCATTTCTATCTGGTATACACATACTACAGCCCACACTTCAGCATTGCCTGATCATTCTCCCAATAACTATCTCCGCTTTGCTGGCTTTTGCCGTAAAGTTTGACCGAGGGAATAATTGGCTACTTCTAAGAGGTAGCGCCGAAGTCTTAAAAAGTGAAATCTACTGCTATCGAACCCGTATTCGAGAATATAAAGAAAATCGAAATGAGATTTTAGCCCACAAGACAAAACTTGTCAGCGAACGACTTAAAGGAAGCGCTGTACACCAAGCTGCTCTTAATCCTGATGAAGAAGAACCACCTTCACACTATAAACTCGGCTGGGTAATCAAAATAATTACCCTCTCGATTAGACTAATTGGCAAATTGTTCCTGCAACTATGGAATCAACTTTTTGGTCTCGAAAAACTAAGTGAAAAAAATTCTATTCCAGACGATGAGTTTTCAGATCTCAGTGCCGAAGATTATCTGAGATACCGTCTAGAGGAGCAATTCTTTTGATATCGCAATAAAAGCCAACAGCTAGACCGACAACTACAGTTTTTAGAAGGAAGTATTTATTTTTTGGGGGATTAGGAACCTTGCTAGCAGCGGTTAAATGACAAAGCTGGGTAGCTATCACTGTTGCCTTAACAGGTGCATTAAGCAATTATCTTGACTTTAAGCGTGTAGAAGCAACTCTGGTTGGTTATAACCGGGCGGCAGATGGACTTTATGATGTCGAAGCCTGGTGGAATAGCTTATCACTAGATCAAAAACAAAATTCTAAGAACTGCGAACGACTGGTGATCAGTACCGAGGCTATTATTCGGAGTGAACATGTCAGCTGGTTGCAAGATATGCAAGATAGACTGGCCGAAATGTACGGCAATACCGAAAATGAGACCTATCCTGAGAACAACAATGAAGACCAACAGAACAAATCAGGTTGAGAATAACTCTTCAAACCCATGATAGTCATAAGAGATATGACCAAATATAATATCTGTTCTTAGCTTTGAATGTTAAGCTCTGGAAACCTGATGTAGCACAGAAATAAAACTAAAGCGCATCATACTGTAATTAGTATGATGCGCTTTGTAGATTAGGACCCTGGCACCGAGCTATTTTCACAAGGGGCAACCCCCTCACTATCTTCACCGCAGGTGCGTTTCACAACCGAGTTCGGGATGGGTCGGAGTGGGACCACACCGCCATTG